>NZ_JNKX01000008.1:0-28374 GCF_000702225.1 Bacteroides sp. Ga6A2
CGGAAGCCGTCTTCGGACAGATGAAATACAACATGCAGTACAAGCGCTTCCGTCACTTCGGCAAGGGCAAGGTCACCATGGACTTTGCCTTCTTCGCCATAGCCTTTGACATCAAGAAAATGGCTGCCGTGATGAGAAAACAGGCACAGAACGGTCTCTCAAAGGCTGTTTTTATACCGATATACCGACTATATAACGCAAAATGCGGCTTCGTGGGTGCTTGTGACAGATTTCACATCAAAAAAGTAGCGTAGAAGGAATCTTTCCACGCCGTGCCTGTAAAAAAACAAATAAGAGGATGTGCCTATTTTGACACACCCTCTTTAGTATATGCGTCGTAGGAAGAAGGTAGGAAGAAGGTAGGAAGAGGGTAGGTAGAAGGAAGGTAGAGGGTAGGTAGAGGGAAGATAGAGGGAAGCTATATGGAACATCGAAGGTACATCCAAGATAGGGAGAGCAAGTTGACTAAAAAGTATCGAAACCAAATAAAAATTGTGTATGAGAAAAAGAGTTTTGTCCGTATATTTGCAATACCTTTTTCTAAAATCATAAAAAATGAAAAAAAGAATAGTTTTATCGGTGGCGCTGATGCTGTCGTTATCGGCTTTTGCCGATGTGCTAAACATCTCTACGCCAAGGACAACGCTTCTTCTTCAGGCCGACAAGTCGGACGAACTGAAGGTTATTTACTACGGCACAAAACTCTCCGATGCCGATGCCAAGACCGTTGAGCAGACAGCGAAGGATAAGTTTGCCGCATATCCCGTTTATGGCATGAACGGAGCCGACGAGGCCGCTCTTTCTGTGCTTCATGCCGACGGAAACATGAGTCTTCAGATGGTTGTGCAAGACACCGAGACAAAGAAAGACGGCGATGCCCGAATTACAGTCGTCAAGATGAAAGACCGCGTTTATCCGTTCTTCGTGAACGTGTTTTACAAGGCTTACGATAATGTTGATATGATTGAGACTTGGACTGAAATCTCGCATCAGGAAAAGAAGAACGTCGATTTGCAGAAGTTCCTATCGGGCTCGCTGCCTATCCGTCGCGGCGATGTGTGGATTTCGTCGCTCTACGGCTCGTGGGCAAACGAGGCGCGCCTCTGTCAGGAGCCCCTCACGCCCGGAGTAAAGATGATAAAGAACAAAGATGCCGTGCGAAACGCTCATCTGGCTCATGCCGAGGTGATGTTCTCGCTCGACGGAAAGCCGAACGAAACCCGTGGAAGGGTAATCGGCGCGGCTCTGTGCTATCCCGGCGCATACAAACTGTATGTCGATACCGGCGACGGCGAGTATCACCGCTTCTTTGCCGGAATAAACGAGGAGAATTCGACCTACCATCTGAAGAAGGGCGAGGTCTTCACAACTCCAGCCTTGGCCCTTACTTATTCTGAAGAAGGATTGAGCGGCGCCAGCCGAAACTTCCACAAGTGGGGCAGAAAGTACAGGCTGGCTCACGGTGACAAGGAACGCCGCATCTTGCTTAACAGTTGGGAGGGCGTCTACTTCAACATAAACGAGGAGGGCATGGATCAGATGATGGGCGACATTGCCGGAATGGGCGGCGAACTCTTTGTTATGGACGATGGCTGGTTTGGCGACAAATATCCGCGCAACGTAGACAACTCGAGCCTTGGCGACTGGGTTGTAGACAAGCGCAAGCTTCCAAACGGCATCGGAAATCTGGTTAAGTGTGCCGACAAAAACGGCATCTCGTTCGGCATCTGGATTGAGCCTGAGATGACCAACAACAAGAGCGAACTCTACGAGAAGCACCCCGACTGGATTGTAAAGGCTCCGGGACGCGAGGCTACCTGCGGACGAGGCGGAACGCAACTCGTTCTGGATATGTCGAACCCTGTGGTTCAGGACTTTGTATTCAAGGTCGTTGATGATTTAATGACCGAGAATCCGCGCATCAGTTACATAAAGTGGGATGCTAACATGAGCATCGTAAACCACGGCTCAAACTATCTTAGCAAAGACAATCAGAGTCATTTGTTCATAGAGTATATCCGCGGTTTGGAGAAGACTTGCCAAAGAATCCGCGCCAAGTATCCCGACCTCACCATTCAGAACTGTTCGAGCGGCGGAGGACGAGTAAACTGGGGCTTGATGCCTTATTTCGATGAGTTCTGGGTGAGCGACAACACCGACGCTCTTCAGCGAATCTTCATGCAATGGGGCACATCGTACTTCTTCCCGTCGATAGCTATGGGACAGCACATCGGAAACTCGCCGTCGCATCAGACATTCCGAACCATTCCGCTGAAATACAGAATTGACGTGGCTATGACCGGTCGCCTCGGCATGGAACTTCAGCCAAAGAATCTTAGCGACGAGGAGAAGAAACTCTGCCGTAATGCCATTGCCGAGTACAAAACGATACGCCCGGTTGTTCAGTTTGGCGATTTGTACCGCCTTGTCTCGCCTTACGACAACAAGAACGTGGCTTCGCTGATGTATGTAACCGAGCAGAAAGACAAGGCCGTATTCTTCTGGTACAAACTCGTGCACATGATGAACGAGCATCTGCCGCGCGTGCAGATGGCAGGTCTCGACCCTTCGCGAATGTATAAGGTTCACGAACTTAACAGAATAGACAACGAGCCTCTGGCGTTCGAGGGAAAATCGTTCAGCGGAGCATATCTGATGAGCAACGGACTTGAGATTCCGTACAAGCATAATGTTGACTATCACAAGAATACAAGTTGGTCGAGCCGTGTTCTCGTGCTCGAAGCAGAATAGACATTTTTTTGATTAAAACGAAGTTGCGCACGGTCGGGCATATTCAGTCTCCGGCGTGTGCAACTTTCGTCTGCAAAACCTTTATACAAATAAATGAGACTAAGATTTTTATTGATAATAGCACTTTTGGCTAACGTCGGATTGATGCAGGCGCAGAAAACTCCGCGCGAGACCATCCGTCTTGACAAAGGCTGGAAGTTTGCCTTCGGAAACGCTGCCGACCCAAAGAAGGATTTTGGCTGTGGAACAGAATATTTCAACTACCTTACAAAGGCGAATTCTATTCACAATCAAGGACCTTATATCCTGAAGTTCGACGATTCTGCGTGGCAAGACGTGCAGATTCCGCACGACTGGGTTGCGGCGTTGCCATACGCTTCGGAGGCAAGCCATTCGCACGGCTACAAGACCGTTGGCTGGAAGTATCCCGAAACGAGCGTGGGTTGGTACAGAAAGACGGTCAAAATCGACAACAGCGATTTTGGTAAGCGTATCGTGCTCCGTTTCGATGGCATTTTCCGCAATTCGCAAGTGTGGTTCAACGGATTTTATATGGGCACAGAGCCGAGCGGATATGCCACTCAGGTTTACGACATAACACCGTACGTTAATTATGGTGGCAACAATCTCATCTGCGTCCGTGCCGATGCCTCGCTCGAGGAAGGTTGGTTTTACGAGGGCGCAGGAATCTATCGCGATGTATGGCTCGACAAGTCTGCCGAGGTCAGCGTTGCGCCTTTCGGAACATTCGTCTATGCAACTCTTCAGCAGCCTTATTCCGAGGCGGCTTTGACGGTAGAGACTGAAATCTTCAATGGCGGTTTGAAGGCTGCCCGATGTGAGGTGCGCCAGTGTCTGCTCGATGCTGATGGCAACGAGGTGGCAAAAAGCGAACCGTCGTCGCTCAGTCTTAAAGCGAAGCAGACATCAGCCTGCAAACAGAGCCTTTCGGTTAGCAAGCCGCATCTGTGGAGCACCGCCGACCCTTATCTCTACAAGGTCGAAACAACCATTCTGCAAGATGGCAAGGTGGTTGATGAATATCTTACTACGACAGGTATTCGCCACATCGCCTTCGATGCCGAAAAAGGCTTTCTCCTTAACGGCAGACAACTTAAATTGAAGGGCGTGAACATGCATCAAGACCATGCCGGCGTTGGCTCGGCAATTCCTGATGCCTTGCAGGCATGGCGCATAAAGCAACTGAAGAAATTCGGCTGCAACGCTTATCGTGCATCGCACAACCCAATGACTCCGTCTGTGCTCGATGTGTGCGACCGCGAGGGCATTCTCGTCATCGACGAAAACCGACTTATGGGCATTAACGAAGAGCATCTCCGTCTGCTTGAACGCATGATAAAGCGCGACCGCAACCATCCGTCTGTCATCCTCTGGAGCGACGGAAACGAGGAGTGGGGCTTGGAGAACAACATTCAGGGCACTCGTCTTGCCGAGGCCATGCGCGAGTACACACGGCTTTTCGACCCAACACGACCAAGCACCGTGGCAAATGCCGGCGGAACGGAGCTGATAAAGGGACTTGATGTTGTTGGATTCAACTACATAGCGCAGAACGATGTTGATAACCGCAAGAAGGCGAATCCGTCGTGGCGTATTGTCGGAACGGAAGAGACGACTGGCTGCGGAACTCGCGGTTGTTATTTCGAGTCCGAAGAGTTTCCGGGCAGAATGGTCAGCTGCAACCGTTCGGGACGTACATACGAGGTTGAAAACGTGATAGAACGCGGATGGAAGTTCTACGACGAACGTCCGTGGGGCGCGGGACTGTTCTACTGGACTGGCTTCGACTATCGCGGAGAGCCTAATCCCCTCTCTTATCCTGCAACCGACTCGGAATTCGGCATTCTCGACTACTGCGGATTTTGGAAAGATGAGGCTTGGTATCTGAAATCGTGGTGGACCGACGAGCCTACGCTTCACATCTTTCCGCATTGGAATCTGCAAGGCCACGAAGGCGAAGAAATCGACCTTTGGGCTTACAGCAACTGCGACGAGGTTGAACTCACCGTAAATGGCAAGAAGCTTGGCAGACAGAAGATGCCTAAAAACGGTCATCTGAAATGGAAAGCCGTCTATCAGCCCGGTCGCGTTGTGGCTGTTGGCTACAAGAACGGCAAGCGCATCATGACCGAAACCGTAGAGACCACAAAGCCAGCAACGAAGATTGTACTGAAGTCCGACCGTCAGACGATTACGGCAGATGGCAGAGACTTGGCTGTTATCACCGTCGAGGTGCAGGATGCCAAAGGCAGAATTGTGCCCGATGCCTGTCCGATGCTGAATTTCAGTCTTAGCGGCGATGCGCGCATCTTGGGTGTCGGCAATGGCGACCCGATGTATCTCGGAGCCGACCATCCGAAGGAGAAGGACTGCAAATCGTTCAGCATTCCAGCATTCAACGGCTTGGCTCAGATTCTGGTGCAGGGTGCGGAAACGCCTTCTGCCATCATCCTCGGTTGCAGTTCCGACGGACTAAAGCCGGCAAACATCATCGTAAATTCAAAATAAACAAAAATATCATGAAAATCATCAGAAAAATAGCCTTGGTGGGCACATTCATCGCCCTTGCGGCAATGCCTGCAATGGCGCAGAAGTGGGAAAAACTGGCTGACAAACCGCAGATGGGATGGAGCACTTGGAACAAGTTTCAGGGCAACATCTCCGAAGAAATTATAAAAGGTATTGCCGATGTTATGGCTGAGAGCGGCTTGCGCGATGCAGGCTACACCTACATCAACATCGACGACTGCTGGCACGGACAGCGCGACGAAAACGGTTTCATTCAGGCCGATGCCAAGAAGTTTCCGAACGGAATGAAGGCGGTGGCCGATTATGTTCATTCAAAGGGCTTGAAACTCGGAATCTACAGCGATGCCGGAACAAACACTTGCGCCAATATGCCCGGCTCGCTCGGACATGAGTATCAGGATGCCATACAGTATGCCCGTTGGGGCGTTGACTATCTGAAGTACGACTGGTGCAACACCGAGAACGTAAACCCTCGCGGAGCATATCAGCTTATAAGCGATGCGCTCAGGGCTGCCGGCCGCCCAATCTTCCTGAGCATGTGCGAGTGGGGAAACAGCCGTCCTTGGCGATGGGCGCGCGAAATCGGTCATTCGTGGCGCACAACTCCCGACATTTGGTGTAATTTCGACTCTCTGCGCGTTTTTCCGGGATACACCCAGTTTGGCGTTATGCAATGTATTCAGTATAACGACACGCTGCGCCAGTATGCCGGCAAGGGCTACTGGAACGACCCCGACATGCTTGAGGTTGGAAATGGCATGACCGAGAACGAAGACCGCGCGCACTTTACCATGTGGTGCATGATGGCAAGTCCGCTTATCCTGGGCAACGACCTGCGCTCTATGAGCGAGGCAACGCGCAACATCATTCTTAACAAGGATATGATTGCCGTTGACCAAGACACGCTCGGCGTTCAGGGATTGCACTATTGCGACCGCGACGGGCTGCAATTCTGGCTCAAACCGTTGGCTGGCGGCGACTGGGCTTTCACTATTCTCAACCCAACGCGCAGCGACATCTCGTATCAGCTAAACTGGCAGGATTTCAATCTTACGGATAAAGAGGTGAGCAAACTAAGCACCGATTTCAGCACGAAAGTCTATAAGGTATATAACCTCTGGACTCACAAGGCCGAGGGCAAGACATCGCTCAAAAACAAGGCCGACCGCAAACTCGTGGTCAAGAGCCGCGATGTAATTTCGTATAGGCTCATAGCCGGAAAATAAGAAACTACTACAATTATATAGAATCCGATTTTTATTTCGGAAAACAGTCGGGCGGCTTTCCTGCATTACGGATTGCTGCCCGATTTTTTCTTTTCGATATTCAGTTTGTTTTGCTCGGAATAATTACTGTAACGTAGTGAAAGTTAATTCACAGGCAAAAGTATGCAATAAGTATAGCTCCCAAAACGTAGCTTGACGCATTGGCTATAAGCGTAGCCTTAAATGTTGATTTAAAGCTGTATCTGGTTCTTAATATTAAGTGATTTATTAGCATCTCTATGAGAACAGATAATATCATGGCTACGACATAATAAATCAGCAAACCTGTCAATTCCGTGGTGTTGTGAACGTTTACCTCATGCGAACTGACCCAAGGAAACCACACAACCAGCCACCATCCTCCATTGAGTAATAATGAAGCCATTATTCCGATGATTCCGCTTATAATATTGGATGTTGTGGCAGCAATAGAGATTCTTTTTTCAAACTTCTTTCTCGACAGAAAGAAACTCATGATAAAAGCCTCCATTGTTATAACAAAAGCCATAAACAGCCAGCCTTCAGGCAAAAAAGCAAAAAGACCAAAAGAAACATTCAGAAATAACATATTCGTACAAATAAGTTTGATGAAGTAGAGTATAAAAATATGCAACTGACCGTTTTGTCAATTACGATTACAAAAATCGTCATAATATTTAATTTGTGAATATTTCGAAGTGTGAATATATTATGGAAAAACGAATATCTTTTCGGAAAAAGAATGATTGGCAGTCGGATGAAAGTGCGTGATATACTTCACACCATCGAAGAAGAAAAAAGCGATTTCCAAGACGGAAATCGCTTTTGCTTCTGCGCTATTGGTAGTTCTTACTGATACAAATAGCGTTTTATGTTTCGTTTTGGAGTCTTTTCGAACTCCTCTTTTCTTATCTCTATTGATGAAATCTGGCAATATGCCGGCAGTTCTGCGTTCAGCAGAGTCTTGTTCTCCTGCATGATGTCGGCAATATCCTTGTCGCTCAAGCCCTTCTTGCGAGCCTCCTCGTAGTCTGGGTAGATGAGTGCGCAAAGCTTCTCGCCGCGCTGAACAACAACGCACTCGTTTACATAAAGTTGTCCGCTCAGTTTGTCCTCAATCTCCTCTGGGTAGATGTTCTGTCCCGAAGAGCCGAGAAGCATGTTCTTTGAGCGTCCCTTGATGAATACGTTGCCCTCCTTGTCCATGATTCCGAGGTCGCCGGTGTGATACCAGCCGTCAATGATGGTTTCTTTCGTTGCCTCATCGTTCTTGTAGTAGCCAAGCATCACGTTAGGACCCTTTGCCAAGATTTCGCCAACGGTTGTCTCCGGGTTAGGACTGTCAATCTTAACCTGCATGTGCAGGGCAGCCTTTCCGCATGAGCCCTTCTTAAAGGTCTTGTAATCCTCGTAGCAGATGATAGGGGCACACTCGGTTGCTCCGTATCCAACGGTATAAGGGAACTTAATCTGGTGCATAAATTCCTCAACCTCCTGACTGAAGGCTGCTCCGCCTATAATCACCTCGTAGAACTCGCCTCCGAAGGCCGCGATAACCTTCTGGCAAATCTTCTCGCGAATCTTGTCGCTCACGATTGGAAGTTTAAGCAGAAGACGCATCAGCGTAGTGTCGAGTTCTGGCAGAACATACTTTCTGATAATCTTCTCGATTACGAGAGGCACAGCGATGACGATGAACGGCTTGATTTCCTGAAATGCCTGAAAGATGATTTTCGGGCTTGGAATACGGGTGAGATAGTAGATGTGCGCACCTTGCGTAAACTCGTAGATGAACTCGAATGCCATACCGTACATGTGCGCCATCGGAAGGATAGAGATAACCTTCTTGCCCGGTCCGCCCATAGGAATAACCTTGCAGGCGAAATCCATGTTAGACCACATTGCACGGTAAGGAACCATCACACCCTTTGAGCGTCCGGTAGAGCCCGAGGTATAGTTGATGAGAGCCAGTTCGTCTGGCTGGTCAACATGATACTGAATGTGGTTTTTGCGGAAGTTGCAAGGGAATTTCTTTCCGAACATCTCGTTCAGATGCTCGCGCGCATAGGTTAGTTTTTCCGAACGCGACAGAGCCAGCGAGTAGTCGGGAATGTTTACCACGCCCTCGATGTTAGGCATCATGTCGGCATTGAGGGTAGGCCACACGACATCGCCTGCAAACAGCAGTTTTGCGTCAGAATGGTTCACGATGTTGTGAACCTGTTCGGCCTTGAATTCGTGAAGAATAGGAACGGCAACCGCACCATAGGTTAGGGTTGCAAGAAAGGCAACTGCCCAGTTGGCGCAGTTTCGGCCGCACAGGGCAATCTTGTCACCCTTCTGCACGCCGCTATTCTCAAAAAGGATATGCAGTTTCTCAATTTTTCGAGCTATATCCTTGTATTGCAGAGTCACACCCTGATAGTCGGTTAGCGCGTCGCGGTCCCAGTTGTCAATGATGCTCTTCTGTATAAATGAAATATAACTAGGTATATTATCCATTGCACAAACTTAAATTATTTGTGCAAAAATAAGAGATTTATTTTACAAACCAAAGAAAAATTCACAAAAACTGCTTTTTTGTGCAATCTAATAGACTCTTGCCCCGAAAATCCTTGTTCCTACGCGAATCATGGTAGAGCCTTCCTGCATTGCAATTTTGTAGTCGTGGCTCATTCCCATCGAGATTTCCTTGAAGTCCTGATTGCCGGCAAAGATTGTCTGCTTGCACTTGTCGAAGAAGGCTTTTATCTGCTTGAATTCGCCTCTTATCTGTTCTTCGTTGTCAACGTTCGAAGCCATACCCATCACTCCGGCAATGGTAACGTTCTTCAGTTCGTCGAGGATTCCGCTGCCAAGGAACTCGAAAGCCTCGTCGGGCGTAAAGCCGAACTTTGTCTCTTCCTGTGCAACGTGAAGTTGGATGAGCACCTTTATGTTACGGTTGCATTTAGCCGCCTGCTTGTTAATTTCGCGGAAGAGCTTTTCGCTGTCTACCGCGTGTATTAGCGAGATGTACGGAGCGATGTACTTAACCTTGTTTGTCTGAAGATGACCGATGAAGTGCCATTCTATGTCCGACGGCAGCACCTTTACCTTCTGTTCAATTTCCTGAACGTGGCTCTCGCCAAACACTCGCTGTCCGGCATCGTATGCCTCTTGTATTGACTGGGCTGGGTGATATTTAGAGATGGCTACCAATTGGCAGCCATCCACTAATTCGTTGTTTATCTCGTTGAGATTCTTCTGTATTTCTGTCATTTTTATTCTTTTTTTGTCAGGTCGGCAGCACCTTCAAACTCAGGTTTGTCGTTAGGTTCTGCTGAGTATGGGAACACGTCGATGATAGGAGTTTCAGCAATAGATGAAATCTCGTAGTCAGCCATTGTACCCTTCATTCCTTCGTCAAGTTTCTTTGTTGCATCGCGAAGGTCGGCAGCCTGAACCAGCACGTTAGTCGAAGTCTTTTTCTCTTTGCCGCTCTTCTCGTCGAGAGTGATGAATGTAAGTTTTGCCTTGAACCACTTGTCGGCAGCCTCCTCGAAACTTTCGAACAGTTCGCTGTACTGTGCACGTTTAATGTCGCTTACAAGGAATTCTCCGCTCATGAATGGAGTCATCTCCTCGATAATCCTCGCCTCTGCTTCAGTAAAGCTGAGTGCATCTACCAAGTAAGGTTCAGTAACCTTTTTCTGCACTCCGTTCTCCATTGTCTTTTCGTAGCGTACCTTACACTCGAACCAGTTATGCATCATAATTTTTGAATGTTTTTTATTGTTATTTCGCGCAAAGATACAACAAAAAATTGATAAGCGATAAAAAATACGGGATAAATGAGGCGCGCTTTCCGTGGCTCGGATTTTTCGGTCGCGACAGCCCCGAAAAGCCCGATTCTGTCTCTGAAAAATTTAAAAATATAAGTGTTTTATTCATTTTGGCGAAAGATGAACCATTTTTTTATTTTCTTGCTTTTATTTTAGAATAAAATCTTATATTTGCACCTCGATTAAATTTAATGTATAAAAATGCCGAAAATTTCAATTCGAGGCACTGAGATGCCTCAATCGCCTATCCGAAAGTTAGCACCTTTGGCCGCTGCGGCTAAAGAGAGAGGTGTGCATGTATATCACCTTAACATCGGTCAGCCCGACCTGCCAACACCACGAGCGGCGATTGAAGCAATAAAGAACATCGACCGCACGATTCTTGAATATAGTCCTTCGCAGGGCTATCTGAGTTATCGTAAGAAACTGGTAAACTATTACAAAAAGTACAATATAAACGTTACTCCCGACGATATAATCATCACTTCGGGAGGTTCAGAGGCGGTGCTTTTCGCATTCCTTTCGTGCCTTAATCCGGGCGACGAGATTATCGTGCCAGAGCCTGCATACGCCAACTACATGGCATTCGCAATCTCTGCCGGAGCGGTAATCCGTACCATTGCAACGACTATCGACGAGGGTTTCTGCCTTCCAAAGGTCGATAAGTTCGAGGAACTGATAAACGAGCGAACCCGAGCGATTCTAATATGCAACCCGAATAATCCGACGGGATATCTTTACACTCGCCGAGAGATGAACCAGATTCGCGACCTTGTAAAGAAGTACGATTTGTATCTCTTCTCCGACGAGGTTTACCGCGAGTTCATCTATACCGGTTCGCCTTACATCTCGGCTTGCCATCTCGAAGGCATCGAGGATAATGTAGTTCTTATCGACTCTGTTTCAAAGAGATATAGCGAGTGCGGAATCCGTATCGGTGCGCTCATAACAAAGAATGAAGAGGTTCGAAAGGCTGTGATGAAATTCTGTCAGGCTCGCCTGAGTCCGCCACTCATCGGACAGATTGCTGCCGAGGCTTCGCTCGACGAACCAGAGGAATACAGCCGCGAGACATACGACGAATATGTTGAACGACGCAAATGCCTGATTGACGGTCTGAACCGCATTCCGGGCGTGTATTCGCCAATACCGATGGGAGCGTTCTATACCGTTGCAAAACTTCCGGTAGACGACAGCGAGAAGTTCTGTGCTTGGTGCTTGGAAGAGTTCAACTACGAGGGTGAGACGGTGATGATGGCTCCGGCATCAGGCTTCTACACAACGCCGGGCTCTGGCAAGAACGAAGTCCGCATCGCCTATGTGCTGAAGAAAGAGGATTTAACAAGAGCTCTCGTTGTGTTGCAGAAGGCGCTCGAGGTTTATCCGGGAAGGGTTGAGTAAATATGCAGTTCGAATACTTCATAGCAAAGAAAATATATGGTGGAAAGCAGGACGGGAAGAATGTTTCTCGTCCTGCAATCCGTATTGCCACCATCGGAATAACGCTCGGATTGGCGGTGATGATTGTGGCGGTGTCGGTTGTCGTGGGCTTTAAGCAGGATATTCGCGACAAGGTTATCGGTTTCACATCTGAGGTGAGGATAAGCAATGCGTCCGACCAGCGTTCGGTTAAGGAATACAACATCCAGTTTCACGACAGTCTGAAGAAGGTTGTTGAGAGTGTGCCTGAAGTTGCGCATTATCAGCGATATTCGCAGAAAAACGGAATGATTAAGACTAACGACAACTTTCAGGGCATGGTTCTGAAGGGAGTGGGGCAGGAGTATGACATGTCGTTCTACCGTTCGCACTTGGTGGCAGGCAAGGTTCCAGATTTCTCCGATAAGGAGTCGAGCAAGCAGATTCTTATCTCGCAGTCTATGTGCGATATGCTCGGTCTGAAGCTTGGCGACAAGGTTTACACATATTACATCGAAGACAATATCCGCGTGCGCCGATTTCAGATTGCCGGAATCTTCGAGACGCATCTGTCTGAATATGACAAAAACTTCGTTTTGACCGATATCTACACCGTTAACCAACTGAACAAGTGGAACGATGACCAGTGTTCGGGAGTTGAGATAAGCCTGAAGGATTTCTCGATGCTGAACACCGGCTGCACTCACTTGCGAAAGAAGATAAACGCGCGGTCGGACAATTATGGCAACTATTACTCGGTAAGCAAGATAACCGAACTTACTCCGCAGATTTTTGCGTGGCTCGGTCTGCTCGACATGAACGTGTGGATAATCCTCGGATTGATGCTTGCCGTGGCTGCCTTCTCGATGGTCAGCGGTCTGCTTATCATCATTCTTGAGCGCACCAACATGATTGGAATTCTTAAGGCTTTGGGAGCGTCGAATACTCAGATGCGCAAGGTCTTTCTGCATTTCTCGGTCTTCGTTATCGGCAAGGGTATGATTTTCGGAAACGTGATTGGGCTCGGCATCTGTCTTATTCAGAAATACACGGGTCTGATTCATCTGAATCCGCAGAACTATTATGTTGACAGCGTGCCTATTATCATGAATATCCCGCTGATTTTGCTGTTGAATGTTGGAACGTTCGTCATCTCGATGGTTGTGCTGATTGCTCCGTCGTATATGGTTTCGAGAATTTTGCCGGCAAAGAGTATTAGGTTTGAATAATTCTTTCAAAATAAGAATGTAGTTGGAGTTGAAATTTTGTTCGTTACGATTGAAGTTAATTTGGATAAATATCGTAACGCAAAGCAGAAGATAAAACGGATTTTCGGCTTCAAATAAAAAACGATGGAAATGCAGATTCGCGTTTCCATCGTTTTTTATATTGGTATCTTTTTTCTACTTTTCTGTGATATGCAGAAAACGAGTGATAGCGTGCGATAGCGTTCGGTTTTTGTTATCGATGAAAGCATCGAGGATGCGCGTCTTCTCGTTTAGCGGAACAACATCGTAGTCGGCAATTGCGGCAGGAATCAGACAACTGTTGCCTTCCTTCAGCAGAATCTGGTCGCCTGTAGAGCGTATGTTAATGTGGCAGTCGCCCTCGATGCACATGCAGATGATAAAGCTGTCGTACTTTATCAGATTGCGGTGGAACGAGCGGCTCAGTTCAGTTACTCTCACGCTGAAATAAGGCGACTCGATAACTCTGTTTGCCCTTTCCTCTTGTGTGGCGTATTGCGTGCGGTATTCGTCCTCAACGTGGAAGTTGAGCGCGTCGGCAGCAAGTTCGGTGTGCAGTTCGCGAGGCTTTCCGTCCATGCCCGGGCGGTTGTAGTCGAAGATGCGGTATGTCACGTCGCTCGACTGCTGAACCTCGGCAAGCAAGATGCCTCCGCAAATGGCGTGTATTCTTCCGGCAGGAAGATAGAACACGTCGCCCGGCTTTACAAAATGCTTTGCGATTACATCGGTTATCGTTCCGTCGGCAATGCGCTTTTTGTATTCCTCTTTCGTTATGTTATCCTTGAATCCGGCATACAGATAACTTCCCGGCTTGGCATCGATGACGTACCACATCTCGGTCTTGCCGAATTTGTTGTGTATGCGTTGTGCCATCTCGTCGTTAGGGTGAACCTGAATGCTCAAGTCTTTCTCTGCATCGATGAATTTTACGAGCAGGGGCATCTTATTGCCGTATTTTTCGGCCATGGCATTGCCCAGAATCTCGGCAGGCATCTGCTCGATGATGTCCGTCAGTTTCTTTCCTTTGTAAATTCCGTTGCTTATTATACTCGTACTGCTTGGTATCGCGCTGATTTCCCAGCTCTCGCCAATAGGCTCGTCTTTCTCGGGGATTCCCTTGTATGGGCAGATGCGCTTGCCGCCCCAGACTACGCTGTGAAGGTTCGGCTCGAAAAGCAGTGGGTATAATGATTGTGCCATGTATTGAAAAGATATTTTCTACAAAAATAGTAAAAAGTTTATAAAACAGGTTGGTTTTTGTGCAAACAAAAATAACTTCTCATGATGTCGTTATTACATACAGAGAAGTTATTTTGTGATTCCGCTGCGATTCGAACGCAGGACCCACGCCTTAGAAGGGCGTTGCTCTATCCAGCTGAGCTACGGAACCATCCTTAAAACTGCGTGCAAAGATAATGCTTTCTTGCGAACTGACCAAATTTTCAGAGCAGTTTTTTTATTTCAACTTGTTTGTTGCCGAGTCTGGGAACACAACTGTTGGCTTGAAAGTCTTTGCTTCCTCAAAGTCCATATATGCATAAGCAATGATGATGACGATGTCGCCAACCTGCACTTTGCGGGCAGCTGCTCCGTTCAGACAGATGCAGCCCGAGCCGCGCTCGCCCTTGATGATGTATGTCTCAAAGCGCTCGCCGTTGTTGTTGTCTACAATCTGAACCTTCTGACCTGCAATCATGCCGGCAGCGTCCATCAAGTCCTCATCGATGGTAATGCTGCCCATATAATTAAGGTTTGCCTCAGTTACTCTGACACAGTGTAGTTTTGATTTCAGTACTTCAATCAACATATTTCGTTATGCTTTATATTTAATATTGTCGATAAGACGTATTGGAGTGTCGCCGCAATAAACGGTGATACAGCCTACGATATAGTCAGAATCGTCCCAAGAGTTGAGGCTCTTCAGGCTTGTTCCGTCAACAATCTCGTAATATTCAACCTCAAGTTTGTCGATGGCGTTAATCGTGCTGATGACAAACTGCTTTGTCTCCTCGAGAGTGTGAGACTTTGCATATTCCTGGCTCTCGAACAGAGTGCGAGAGATGTTTACAGCAATCTTGCGCTCCTCGGCGGTGAGCAGAGTGTTGCGGCTGCTGAGTGCAAGTCCGTCAGCCTCGCGTACGATAGGGCATGGGCAGATTTCGAGATTGAACTTCTGGTCGGCAACCATCGCTCTGATTACGGCAATCTGCTGGAAGTCCTTCTCGCCAAAGTATGCGCGGTCTGGCTCAACCATCATAAACAGTTTGCTTACAATCTGACACACGCCGTTGAAGTGTCCCGGACGGCGCGCTCCCTCCATAACCGTGTCGACAGGAGGGTAACTGAATGAACGAGTGTCTGGCTCCGGATAAATCTCCTCTACTGACGGAGCAAAAACGTATGTTGCACCAAGTGATTCGAGCAGTTTGCAGTCTGCCTCGAGTGTGCGCGGATAATTCTTCAAATCGTTTTTGTCGTTAAACTGGGTTGGATTGACAAAAACGCTAACAACAGTGGCGTCATTCTCTGATACCGAACGCTTTACAAGCGATGCATGTCCCTGATGCAGAGCACCCATAGTAGGCACCAAGCCTATCTTTTTACCTTGCTTTCTAATCTCTGAAAGTTCGGATTTTAAGTCCTTTACAGTATTTATAACCTTCATTCTTAAAACGGAATTTAAAAGTCCGATGTTGAAAAACTCTGCAAAATAAGTTATATTTTATGAGATAAAGAAAGAAAATATAAAAAATATGCATTTTTTTTGAAAAAGGACATCTCATGAGTTGTAATGGATAAAAGGGACTTTTCGGGTTGTTTCTGTACCCTTTGCAAGGCCTTTTGTTGCTGTTTGTGTGCAAAAAGTTCGGAGTCGCCGAATAAAATCGTAATTATGCCGTTTGATAATGTAAAGTTTGCACAGCCGCTGCATGGTATGTTTCGGACTGTTATGTATAAAAATTAAGATGTGAAATTTGCTCATATCAAAATATTTTTTTATATCTTTGCAAACTGAAAATATAGTACATCCAAAAAATGGCAAAAAAAGTTTTATTCGTAACACAGGAAATCACACCATACGTTCCAGAAACGGCTATGTCGCTTGTTGGACGATATCTCCCTCAAGCTATACAAGAGGATAGTCATGAAATTAGAACTTTTATGCCAAGGTGGGGCAACATCAATGAACGCCGAAACCAGCTTCATGAGGTTATCCGACTTTCGGGCATGAACTTGATTATCGATGATACAGACCATCCGCTGATAATCAAGGTTGCCTCTATTCAGGCTGCCCGAATGCAGGTGTATTTCATCGATAACGACGATTACTTTACAAAGCGCCTGATGGGTTTCGACGAGGACGGAAAGGAGTACGAAGACAACGGTGAGCGTGCTGTGTTCTATGCCCGTGGCGTTCTCGAAACAGTTAAGAAACTGCGTTGGTGTCCCGAGGTTGTACACTGCCATGGATGGGTGAGTGCCTTTGCGCCAATCTATATAAAGAAAACGTTCTGCGACGAACCGTCGTTCAGCGAGTCGAAAATCGTCTTCTCTGTCTATGACGATGACATGGAACATGCTTTCGGCGACAACTTCAAGAACATGATAGTCTTCAAGAATATTCCAGCCGAAATTCTTGCCGACTATAACGATAACTTTACGTATCTCGACCTCTACAAAATTGCGTTCGACTATAGCGATGCCATCATCGAGGCATCTCCAAACATACGTCCTGAGATAAAGGAACTCATTGCTGCATCGGGCAAGCCGGTGCTTGCCTATGCCGACAGAGACAACGAGCAGATGGCTAAGGACTATGGCGCATTCTATGACGAGGTTTACGATAAATAAAAGCATTTAACTCTAAACCATTAATTATAAAAAAATGAAATTACGACTGTTGATGGCGGCAGCCATTGCTGCTCTTGCTATGTCGTGTAGTGAGGATGAACTTGATATGGGCGTCGGCCTGATGCCTATCGAAGACGGGGTAACAAGTACTTCAGAAACCTATAATGTATCGACAAACTCATACAAGGTAGACGGAAATGAGATAGTGTCGCGTTCGAGCATGTGTCACATAGGACAGTTTACCGAGCCTGAGACAAACACTTCGCTCAAGTCGGAGTTTCTTGCGCAGTTTCACTGCTTAGATAACTTCTCGATGCCAGAGAAGAGTTCGCTCGTTACTGGCGAGGCTCTCCAGACCGAGGTGCTTCTGTTCTATTCGGGCTATGTTGGCGACTCGCTTAATGCCAATAAATTGGCTGTATATCCTGTAAAACAGGGAGTTGACTTTACTTCGGCCGATACTTATTCAAGCGGTGTTAGTCTGGAAGACTATTACGACAGTTCGGCAAAGCCTTTCGCCGTTAAGAACTATTCGGCTGCCGACAGAGTGAAGACCGATTCTGTAAAGTCGCAGAGCGATTTCTATCCGAACATTCAGGTTATGCTTCCGAACTCTTTCGGAACAAAACTGATGAACGAGTATTATCGCGACCCAAGTCAGTTTGCAAACAGTGCGGCATTCATCAAGAATGTTCTTCCAGGCTTCGTGTTTAAGCATGAGAGTGGCGACGGAACGATAATGAATATCGATGTTGCGCAGATAAACGTATACTTCAAGTATTACCTTGAAAGAAAGAGTACGGGCATTGTCGATTCGCTTGCAACAGGTGTCATCTCGTTTGCTTCTACCGAGGAGGTTATGCAGGTTTCAACCGTCAATCACAAGAATATCGACAATTTAGTGAACGACGAGAGTTGCACTTATCTGAAGACTCCAGCCGGAATCTTTACCGAGGTTAAGTTGCCGATGGACGAAATTCTGAACAGTTCTCATGCAAACGATACAATCAATACTGCTCGAATAATCTTTACAAGATATAACTCTGAAAACGAGAGCGAGGTTACGGTCGGCGCGCCAAAGACGCTGCTGCTTATCCGAAAGCCTGAGTGGAAGAAGTTCTTCAGCGGCTCGTATGTGCCAAACGAGGTTTCTTCGTTCCTTGCAACGCTGAGCACTTCGACAAACACTTATACGTTCAGTAACATTGCCAAACTGTTGTCTTACAACCGTTATCTCCGAAATTCGGGTGCAACTGGCGATGAGACAGGCAAGACGGTTCCTACCGCAGAGCAGTTGGAGAAGTGGTACAAGGAAAATCCTGATTGGGACAAGGTTCTGCTGATTCCTGTAGAGACAACCACTACATCTTCGTCTTCTTATTATTATGGTACAAGCACGACGGTTGTTGGTGTGAACCACGACTTCAGTTTATCGAGCACTAAACTTGTAGGCGGTAAGGATAATCCGGTTGAACTGAAGATTATTTACAGTAAGTTCTATGACGGAAAGAAGTAATTTTCATCCTTTAGATTAAACGATATTTTGATACTTTGAGGTGTAGATTCTGAATGGATTTACACCTCTTTTTTGTGCGTTTTAGGCGTGTTCTTGTTTGCTGGACTGTTTACGGTAAGTTTGACAACAGAAGATCTTGCTGCGGCGTTTATATGGTTTCTTCTGATAGGTAATTTGCCAAAGATGTGTAGAAAAAACAAAAAGGCCGAATGGAGATTCGACCTTTTGTTTTGATATCGTGTTGTGATTTTACTTCACCTTCTCATATTCGAGCGAAGCCATGATGAATGGACCGATAGCCTTTCCTTCGTTGCTTACCTTCTTGATGTCCGAACCGCAGAGATAGTAGTCTGCCGTTCCGTCGCGCGAAGGGTCTTTTGCAGGACCTAAGCCTGCGCTTCGGCAAGTTGATGTGAGGTTAATCGTTCCGTCGTTGTTCTTTGTTATAAACTGCTCAATCAGACCGTTGTAAGCCTTCTTTCCGACATTGAGATACTTGTTTGGCAGAACGCCGATACGCACGCCTTTAAGATATGCATATGTGAACATGCTCGATGCCGAAGCCTCAAGATAGTTGTGTTCGCCGCACTTGCTTTTGAAAGTGCTGTCGTACTGCAAAAGTTGATACCATACTCCGCTCTTGTCCTGCCATCTTTCAAGACCAGATGCAACCTGCTTTGTGATTTTCACGAGAGTTTTGTAATCCTTGTGATTCTTTGGCATATATTCGAGCACATCAACGAGTGCAGCGAAGAACCAGCCCATTCCTCTTCCCCAGAATTCCTGAGAGCAGCCCTTGAACTCGCCGTCCTTGCGTGCCCAAAACGAGTTTGCATCCTCTGGAGTGTACGACCATGCGTGATAGTTCAGTCCCTTGTGCTTGTCGTAAGTGTGCTTGTTTACGGTTATGAATTGATGTGCTATGTCGCTCCACGAATCTGTGTTCTGCGGGTCGAAGTTGTGCAGATATTCAGCATAGAACGCCGCGCCCATATACAAGCCGTCGAGCCACATCTGGTTAGGGTAGATTGCCTTATGGAAGAAGCAGCCCTTTGCGTCGCCGTCCTGAATGCGCGGATATTCGTTCTTCAGATAGTTGTGCAGAAAATCGGCGGCATTCTTGTACTTCTGTGCGCTGCTTGAACCGAAGATTTCCTCGCGCAACTTCTCTCTGCGATAAAGGTAGAAGAGAACCTTTCCTGAAGCGATGTTGTCGATGTTGCCTTTCTTGAAGTTCTTGAACGAGCCGTCCTCGTTAAGAGCCGTGTTTGCGTAGTTTTCGGCAAACTCATAGCTTTTGTTTGTCCATTCGGCTGTAGGATTTTGTTCGTAGGCTTTCAGAAGCGAGAAAGCTACAAGACCGTTTACATAATCCCAGTTTTTTCCTTTAGTCCAGTTAGCGCCCTGCGATTCAATCATCGCCTTGGCATAAGTTTCCTGTGCTGTGGCTGTGTGCGTAAACAAAAAAGCACTCGCCAAAAGTGTCATGAGTATTTTTTTCATCTGATTTAATTGAAAATTCGCGGTCAAATATACGAATTAAATTTGTATTGGCAAAATTTCGGGTATCAAACGAAAAAAGATAAGGTAACTCAAATTGTGTTGAGACCTTATCTTTTTCTTTTCGCAATATTTATCTGTTCTATTAGAATTTGTACTTCAAGTTGAAAATTATCTGGTATGTTGATTTCAGATCTTCGTACTTGCTGAACGTCTTCTTGTTCTCGGTGTTGAACGTGTATGCGTTGCTATCCTTGTGGTATGACAGCGGATTTGTTGTGTTCACAACCATGTAGTTGCCCCACTTGCTGCAAATAAGGTTTGTGACGTTGATGATGTCGAGACCGAACTCGAAGCACTGAGGACGCTTCTTTATCGAGAAGTTGTATTCCTCGTTTATGTGTATGTCGAACTGGTGATGCCAAGGCATTACCGCTCCGTTGCGCTTTGCATACTCGCCCTTGTGCTTGCTGAGGTACGAATCCTGCTCTACGAAGTTCCAGAAAGCCTCGCGCTGCTGCTCGGCAGAAACGTTGCTGTTGGCAATGAATGTCAGTTCGTCTTTTGTTGCCGGAATGTACATAAGGTTGCTCGATGCTCTGTCGTTCACGAAGTTGTCGTTAAGAAGATAAGAGTAGCGCGATGCCATGTAAAATCCCGAACCGTCGTTAAAGAATCCAAGTTGCGAACCGTCGTAGATAAGGTTGATGTGCGTTCCCCAAGTCTCGCGCTTGCCGTAGTAGAACTTGTATCCTACGTTAGCCAGAACGCGGTAAGGGCTTATGTAGTTTGCATATCCAAGTTCGTGCTCATTTACGCCGTTTACCGATGGCGCTCCGAAGTTGTAGAGGGCAGAGAGCTGAGTGCTGCTACCGTCGTTTATAATCTTGGCATTTGAGTATGTAAAGTTAACGCTCGCATCAAAGTTCTTGTTGAATTCCTTCTTTACGTTGAGGTTTATAGATGTGTAGTACGAGCCGCTTCCTGCATTTGTAAGATAGAAGCAGTTTTCTTTCTGATAAGCATCGTACACCTTTCTCACATCGTTCTTCGACAACTGAATTGTCTTCTTTCCGTCGTAGTAGATTGTCTTGTTGTCGGCTACGAGAGGCTTGTAGTCCTTCTTGTAGATACCTTCAATCGAAATTTCGAAGTTGTGTGGCAACTTGAAGTCTACTGCCAATGAAGATTTTCAACTGTAAGGCGCAACAAGATTCTTGTCTATTACGCAAGTGTTCTCGCTTGCCTTTGGCTCTGCGTCGAATGCACTAGGGTCGGCTTTTTTCAGAATACCGAGAATTTCATTGTAAACGCTCTGGTTTGTTTCGAATCTCGGGAATGTTATGCCGTTTGGAACATCGTCGCCCCACTTAGTGTAGATAGTCTGCGAAACATTGCTGTTGTTAGGCTGTGATGCAAGCCATACGTTCGGGATTCGTGAAAAGAATATGCCCGTACCGCCTCGCAGAATTATCTTACGGTCGCCGGTGATGTCCCAGTTGAATCCGATTCGCGGACTGAAGTTCAGAGCCATGCTCGGAGTGTAGTCGGTTTTGTAATGCTCGCCGCCAAAGTTTAATTTTTCGTACTCCTTGTTGCTTGCTACCGACATTCCATAGTAAAGGTATTTGTCGAGACGCAGACCTGCCGTAACCTTGAAATTAGGGTTAACGTTGAACTGGTCTTGTGCAAAAACGCTCATCTGAAGATAGTCGAAACCAGATGACGGCAGTTTGCTGCTTCCGTCATTGGCAAATGCAAATCCGAATGCGGCTGGCGTGTCTACACGTTTTTGGAAGTCGTCCATTGAGTTATATACGTAGAATCCGTTGCCAAACTGATGGAAATCGTTCTCGATATTTGCGTATTCGGCTGATAGACCGAAGATTAACTTATGCTTCTTTACAGAGAGACTGAACTCGTCGGTTATGTTGTGAATCCATACCTTGCTCGCATTCTGATATGTATATTTGTCCGTTCCGAGGCTTATGTAAGAAGCGCCGTCCTTCAGAATGTCGACGCATGGGAAGAGGGCTCCGATGCTAACGCGCGGCTCATTCTGATACGAATTTGTATATCGCAGCAAGTTGTTTATTGTCTTGCTGTCGTTCTGGCTTTTCAGCTCGGTTGATATGGTTGAGTATATTTTTTTCGTATAGAAACAACTGTTTTCGTAATACATACTGTATTTTGAAGAGCTGCGCTGTCCTGCCGGAATGTCGCCGAAGTTGTCCGTTCCACCCGGATAGAGTGCATTCTTTTCGAATGGAGAAACAGATGAAGCCGGCTCTTGCGTGTTCGATCTGGTACGCGAGAGTGTGTAGCGGAAGTTCAGACTATGACGCTCGTTAATGTTCCAGTCCAGTCGGGCAAGCAGTCTGTAGTCGGGCCATCTAAAGTTGTATCCCTGATATTTGCCTGTAGAATAACCGTGCTTTTGTGCCAGACATTCTGAAATTTCGTCCAAATCAGCCTTTGTTGTGCGGTGAATATTGTGCTCGCCGTAAGGCTCATTCTCGTTGTCTCTTGCCAGGGCTTGCGGACCGCTTATTGTCTTTCTTTCGTATTCAAAATTAGCAAAATAGAAGAGTTTATCCTTTACAATAGGGCCACCAATTGTGAATCCGACGATGTTCTTAACCTCGTGGTTTCGCTGTACGGTTGCACTTCCAACCTTGTTACCCTTCAGATTTTCGTTGGTGAGGTAGGCATATACGCTTCCACGGTGCTCGTTTGTACCGCTCTTTGTGATGGCGTTTACCTGCGAGCCTGTAAATCCGCTCTGGCGAACGTCGAAAGGCACAAGTTGTACGCTAATCTGGTCGATGGCATCGAGGGCGATAGGTGCGCCGTTTGCCGGAAGGTTTCCGTTAAGTCCGAACACATCGTTGAAGCCTGCGCCGTCGATAGTTATGTACGACTGACGGTAGTTACCACCACCTATAGATAGATTTAAGTCGTACAAGCCGCTCTGAGGCGTGAGCACGATAACGTCGTTCATGCTGTGGCTTATGGTTGGCGTTGTTTCGATAACTCGCGAAGTAAACTGTCTGTTTATGCCGTTCTGGTCGATACGCATGTTGTTGTACGCATCGGCTGTTACCGTGAGTTCGTTGATTTTCAGTTCCTTCTCGTCGAGGAAGACATCGAACATAAGGTCGCGTCCCACTCTCAGATAAATCTGTTCGAATTTCTCGGGATAGTGGTCTTTGTATGTAACGTAGAGTTTATAAGGACCGCCAGCCTTAAGGTTATTGAGGTAATAGTTTCCGCTTGCGTTTGTAACTGTTCCGTAGCGTGTGTTTGTAGGCACGTGAATAGCCAGTACCTCTGCTCCCGCAAGGCTGAAATATGTATCCATTACGTGTCCGCTAATAGATGCTGTTGTTACTTGTGCTTTTATAGATGCAGGTAACAATAATACTAAAATTAAAGCTAAAGTTCTTAAAGTTCTTAGTGCTTTCATTGAATTTTCGGCTATTGATTTGGTGCAAATATAAATAAAAAAACAGAAAAGTTGTAAATCTTTAAAATAAAATTTTGCTTTTCATAATATTTTTACTTAAAAAATCTTAAAAACTATGATAACATCGTGTCAAAGTGTAATACAAAACGAGAAAATTATTATTGTATTTTTTTTGAAATACTGAAGTTGGAAGTTTGATTGTCGTATTATTGTGATAATTGCTTACAAAAAGAAATCTACTGACTTTCTTTTGTTTAAGAATTGCCAGTAGATTTTTCTTTTTTCAGATGTTAATATCGTTGTAAACGTATCTCTTGATATTCTTTTTGGCTGTTTTCTGAAACTCTTCGGGCCAGAGTTTGAACTTGGCAATCTGCGAATATGCTGGTAGTTCCTTGTTTAGTTCCTTAATGGTTGAGTCGAGGATTGCTGTGATGTTGCTACGGTCGCCGATGTCCGAAAGGTCGGGGTGGATAAGTGCAACGAGTTTGCTGTTGTTCATTATCACCACGCTCTCGTTTACGCCTGGCATGTTGTTCAGTTTCGACTCTATTTCTTCGGGATAGATGTTCTGTCCGCTTGCCGAGAGAAGCATGTTCTTTGAGCGACCTTTTATATATACATATCCGTCACTGTCGATGGTTGCCATGTCGCCCGTGCAGAGCCATTCTCCGTCCATCACCTTGTCGGTTGCAGCCTTGTCTTTGTAGTAGCCAAGCATCACGTTCTCGCCGCGCACCCACATCTCGCCCGGAATGTTGTGAGGGTCTTTCGAGTCAATTCTCACCTCCATGCGGTCTACCACCTTTCCGCAACTGCGGTAGCGTGTTTCTGAGCAATGGTCGTTGCAAATCATAGGGCCGCACTCGGTCATGCCGTAGGCTATGGTGTAAGGGAACTTTATCTGGTCGAGGAACTTCTCAACTTCGGCGTTGAAAGGTGCTCCGCCAATGCAAACCTGCATCAGGTTGTTGCCGAAGATGTTCATTGCCTCGTTCTTTGCCTTAGCCTTTATCTTTTCGCTGGTGAGAGGGAAGCGCAGAAGGATTTTTCCGAGTTTGTTGTCTACCTTCGGAATAACCATCGTCTTGAAAATCTTCTCGATTACGAGAGGCACGCAGGCGATTACCTTCGGCTTTATTTCGGCAGCCGATGTGGCTATTACTTTTGGCGAAGGCATTCTGTTCAGGAACCATAGGTGCACACCGTGAGTCATTCCGTAGAGGAAGTCGAAAGTCAGACCGAAGACGTGGCCCATAGGAAGGACTGAAACAACGTCGTCGCCCGGCTTGAGGTTCATCTTGCGATGGATGTGCTCAATGTTCGACATCAGACTTCTGTAAGGCAGCATTACACCTTTCGAATATCCTGTTGTGCCCGATGTGTAGTTGATGACCGCCAGAGCATCAGGCTCGCAGGCTTCGTAGTGAACGTGCTCCTTGCGGAAATATTTTGGATATTTCTTTCCGAACATCTCGTTAAGATGGTTGCAGGCATAGGTAAGTTTCTCGTCGCGCGAGAGGATTATGTCAAGTTCGTCGATAACCACAATGCCGCGGAGGTCGGGCATGCTCTGCTCGTTAAGATTCTCCCACACCATAGAGCCCACGAACAGCATTTTTGCCTCGCTGTGGTTTACGATGTTATGTATGTTGTCGGGCTTGAATTCGTGCAGGATTGGTACTGCAACCGCGCCGTATGTAATAACGGCAAGGAACGTAACGCACCAGTTGGCGTGGTTTCGTCCACAGATGGCGATTTTGTCGCCTTTTTTGATGCCAGCCTCTGCAAAAACGATGTGAATCTTTTCGATTCTGCGGGCTACATCCTTATATTGTAAGGTTGATCCCTTATAGTTGGTCAGAGCTTTTAAATCCCAGTTTTCTTGGATACTTTTCTCAATCAGTTTAATTAAATTATTGTCCATGTTTTGATGTATGGTATGCACAATCTTTTGTTTTTTGTGCACAAAAATAGTGAATAAGTGTAATACGGACGGCAAAGATATCTCTTTTTAAGAAATTTTAACAATTTTCATCGCTAAAAGTGTGTATCTTTGCAGCGAAATTTTATTAAGGAGTAAAAAATATGCAAAGTAACAAGCCGCTGGCTTCGCTTTTCGATCTTGATGGAGTAGTTCTCGACACCGAAGGACAGTATTCCGTTTTTTGGGGTGGTGTAGGAAGAAAATATACCGATATTGTAGATTTTGAACACAAGATTAAGGGCATGACCCTGACGCAGATTCTTGACGGAAATTTCAGCGACGAGAACCTGAAGAAAGAAATCGTTGCCCAGCTCATCGAGTTCGAGAAGAACATGGATTTTCCGTATATCAACGGCGTTGAACAATATATAAAGGAGATTAAGCAGAAGGGCGTGAAACTTGCCGTGGTTACAAGTTCCGACAAGTCGAAGATGGAGAGCGTGTACCGAACGCATCCCGAACTGATGCAATACTTCGACCGTATTCTGGTGGCCGAGGACTTTGCGCGCAGTAAACCGTTTCCCGACTGTTATCTTCTGGGCGCATCGGTCTTCGATACGGTTATCGAAAACTGCGTTGTATACGAAGATAGCGTAAACGGACTGAAGGCCGGAAAGAGTGCCAACATGAAGGTTGTCGGACTCAGCACCACTAATCCGACAGAGGTCGTTGCGCCGCTGTCTGACATTGTGATTCCCGATTTCGCGGACTTCACTTACGAGAAAATGATTGAACTTATCAAATAAAAAACATTTTAACAAGGAGGAAAAAGGTTATGTCTGGATATTTGGTTTCAGATACAAGAAAGGTTACAACTCTCCGCTTGAAGGAGATGAAAGAGAAAGGCGAGAAGATTGCAATGCTTACATCTTACGACTACACAATGGCTAAATTGGTAGATGCGGCAGGTGTTGATTGCATTTTGATTGGCGATTCGGCTTCGAACGTAATGGCCGGAAACACTACTACAGTTCCGATGACTATCGACCAGATGATTTATCATTCGCGCTCGGTTGCGCGCGGTGTTAAGCGCGCACTTGTTCTGTGCGACATGCCGTTCGGAACATATCAGGTAAACGCTACCGAGGCTGTGAAAAACGCTATACGCATTATGCAAGAGAGCGGATGCGATGCGCTGAAACTTGAGGGCGGCGTTGAAATTATCGATGCCGTTAAGAAGATTATCGGCGCAGGAATTCCAATCTGCGGACACCTCGGACTCACTCCACAGAGCATCAACAAGTTCGGAACATACAGCGTCCGTGCAAAGGACGAGGCTGAGGCTCAGAAACTTATCTCTGATGCCAAACTGCTCGAAGAGGCTGGCTGCTTTGCCGTCGTTCTCGAAAAGATTCCGGCAAAACTTGCAAAGCAGGTTTCCGAATCACTCTCAATCCCTACAATTGGAATAGGCGCAGGCAATGTGTGCGACGGTCAGGTGCTGGTTGTAAACGACATGCTTGGCATGGACAAGGGCTTCTCTCCTAAGTTCCTGCGCAGATATGCCGACCTCAGCACCGTTATTACCGATGCCGTAGGTGCCTATGTTACCGACGTAAAGAACGTTGATTTTCCTAACGAAAACGAACAATACTAATTTCACTCAAAATAATTATAACCGATATGAATAAACTTATACTAAAAGGCGTGGCCATGCTGATGCTTGCCTTTGCATGCAGCGGCTCGGCTTTTGCCGGTGGTGATGATGCTTTTCCGCACAAAAAGGTAACCAAGAATGCAAAGTTCTTTGCCAAGGATGCCAAGTGGAAGAACAATTTCGGGGCACTTCCCGATAAAAGTGTTGACCTTCAGGAGTTCTACGAGCAGTATCAGATGGACCCTGAGCAGTTTGAGAAGGCTTTCGAGTGGCTTGCAACCCACAACCTCTACACAATCGAGGCTGGAAAGTACAAAATCGAGGGAACAGACCTTACCGTTTCGGTCGAGGACAGCGAGAACAAGCCTTTGAGCGAGCGTCGCTCTGAGAGCCACTACAAGCACATCGATTTTCAGTATGTTGTAAAGGGCACAGAAGGATTCCGTCTGCTTAACCATGTTACAAGTCAGCCAAACTGCAAGTACGATGCCAAGAAGGATGTTATCCACTACGATTTCGAATCGTCAGACCTCAAGGTAATCGAGAGTAAGCCTTTCCGTTTTATGCTCTTCATGCCAAACGACTGGCACATTGCCAAGGTGATGACCGACAAGGAAGACCAGAACATACGCGTAATTGTGATAAAACTGAAGTATCACGAAGTTTCGAACAGCGAAAATTAAAAATATTGCCATGAAATACCTGAATATTATTCTCGTTGCCACTCTTATGGTGGCGTGCAAGTCGAGCGAGCAGGCTTACCGCAACTCGTATCAGAAGATGGTTGGAGCCGAGGGCGCATCTGCCGCCAAGACCGAGACGGTGGTGATTACCAATGCCGATGCCGACGGAGTTAGGACGGAGCGCGTGAAACTTGTCGAGGGCGAAGGGCTGAAGGCTTACAGTATTGTGTGCGGCAGTTTTTCGCTGAAGGCAAACGCCGAGTATCTGATTGACGACCTGCGCAGCAAGGGGTATACGCCGCTGCTGGTTCAGACGCTCGACAATCAGAAAATGTTCAGGGTTGTGGCGCAGACGTTCGACAACAGGGCGAAGGCTCTCGAGGCTCGTCTTCAGTTGCAGAAAAAATATAAGGATGCGTGGATTCTGAATAAGCGTCCTTAATGTATTGCTGCGGATTAGGCAGAAAAACATTCGGGAAGTTGCATGCCATAGAGTGGGCTGCGGCTTCCCTATTTTCTTTTAGTGGAAGTCGGAAGTTGAAAGTTGAAAATTGAAAAAGGTAGAATTAACAATGGACAGTTGACAATTGACAAATAACAATTCATAATTCAAAATTGCCGAGGATTTGTAACGAACAATTTCGTCAGAAATTGTTCGTACGTCCAAGGTACGTCCAAGGTACGTCCAAGGTACGTCCAAGGTACGTCCAAGGTACGTCCAAGGTACGTCCAAGG